>NZ_CP048398.1 GCF_010384365.1 Streptomyces sp. S4.7
GGCTCGACGTCCGGCTGGCCCGTCGCCCTGCGCGTGCTCACCGGCGGCGCGTCCGTCGCGCTCAACGTCGGCCACTCCGCGCTCAAGGGCGACCTGGTCGGCGTCGGCGTCCACATGGCCGCGCCGGTCGTGCTCATCGTCGTGGCCGAAGCGTCGCTCAAGTGGCGCCGTGAGATCGCCGCCGCCGCCGACCGGATCGAGCGTGAGCGCCGCCAGGAAGCCGCCGACCGCCGCCGTGAGCGCGAGGAGCGCGAGGAGCGCTCACGGGCCGACCGCCAGCGTGAGCAGGACGCGCAGCGCGAGGAGCGTGAGCGCCGCGAAGCCGCCGACCGTGAGCGCCGCCGCGAGGAGGCCGCCGACCGTGAGCGCGAGCGTGAGCACGCCGCTCAACTCGCCCGCGAGGAGCGCGACCACCAGGCCGCCGTCGAAGCGGCACGGGAAGAGCGGGCCGAGGCCCGCCGCCGCGAGGAGCAGGAGCGCGCCGACCGTGAGCGCCGTGAGGAGCGTGAGCGACAGGACAACGAGCGCAAGGCCAAGGAGGCGCTCCAGAAGGCCGAGCGCGACCGCAAGGCAGCCGAGGCCCGTACGCCCGTGAGCGCCGCGCGCTCACCGCGCCCCGCCGTGAGCGCCACCGTGAGCACCCCCGCTCACGAGACCGCTCACGAGACCACGCCCACCCAGAAGATGAGCGAGCCCGCCGCCCGCGCCGCCGTCGCCGACGCCGTCCGCGAGGGCCGCTCACAGCGCCAGGTTGCCGCGCTCACCGGATGGTCGACCGGCTGGGTCGCCAACCGCTTCAAGGAACTTGAGGAGGCCGTCGCATGAGCACCGAGACCCTGACCGCGCAGCACGCCGAGGTGAAGGCGGAGATCGCCCGCACCGACACCAAGACCGCGCTCCTGCTCGCGTTCAACGGCGCGATGCTGGCCGGCGCCTGGACCATCGCGCGCGACCTCCCCCCGGACCTCACCGCGTACCTCACTGGCGCGGCCGGGCTCCTGCTCCTGGTCGCCGCCGCCGGACTGCTCCTCAGGGCGGTCCGGCCCGCGCTCAACGGACGGCACGGCTTCCCGCTGTGGGCGACCCTGACCCCGCAGCAGATCACCACCCTCGCCCAGGAGCCCAACCTCGCGGCAGACATCGCGGGCCTCTCCCGGCTCGCCGTCGCCAAGTTCACCAGCCTCCAGCGGGCGATCGACCTCACCCGCGCTGGCGGCGTCCTGCTGATCCTCGCCGTCCTCATCGCCCTCGGCGGTGCGGCATGACGGAGTACACCGTCTTCCGCTACCGGCAGGCCGGACACCAGCTCCTGACGCGCCGCCAGCTCCGGGCCATCGGACGCCGCCCCGGCGGCCAGGAGCCGGTCGCCGAGATCCGCTGGCGCCGTGGACGCCGGATCGCGTACCTCTACGACCCCGCCCTCGCGCTGCCCGTACGCCCGATGACCCCCGCCAAGGCCCGCGCCCTAGACGCCGCGATGCGCGCCCGCCGCACCTGCCCCGAGTGCCATATCGACCGCGGCTACTGCATCCCGACCTCGCTCGGCACCTGCTCGCCCTGCGCCGCCTGACCAGACCGAGAGGCTGACATGACCGAGACCGAGACCTTCGAAACCATCCGCTACACCGCCGACGTCGTGGCCATCACCCCCGACGGCAACGTGCTCCTGATCGAGCGAGACTGGCCGCCCCACCAGGGTGAATGGGCACTCCCCGGCGGCCACGTGGACGTCGGCGAGAAGTCCCTCGACGCGGCAGTCCGCGAGCTGTTCGAGGAGACCGGAGTCAGCGTCGACGGCAGGCAGTTGCGCCAGATCGGCGCCTACGACCGGGCCGACCGCGACCCGCGCGGCAGGTACGTCACCGTCGCCTACCTCGCCGTCGTCCCCGCCGGCACCCCGATCGTCGCCGGGGACGACGCCCGCACCGCGAGCTGGTGGCCCCTCAACGCCCTGCCACCGATGGCGTTCGACCACGCCGACATCCTCGCCGACGCCCTCCCCATGGCCTGGTGGGACTGACGACAAAGAGCCCCGCCGGGCCAACCGGCGGGGCTCCTTACGGCCCGTCAAACCCCACCAGCCACAAGGGCCCAGGGCGAGGCGGGGGCAACGAATTGCTCGGGAGATGCCAGGATCAACACAAGCAAAAAAGCGAAGCGGCCCGGACGCCACATCCGAACCGCTTCTGCGAAGTCCACCCGCTCCAGCTTCTGAGACGAAGAACAGAGGACCCAACGCTGTGTCCAGCGTAAGGGACGCTTCGGCGTCTGCAACACCCAGCCAGATCGACTCGCCGCGCCCTCCGTCCGATGAGCCTCAGTGCTCGGACGGAGAGGCGCGGCGCGCTGCCGTGCGCCCCGTACGCCGCGCGGCAGGCCCTCACTGCCACTGCGGGACCCCGATCGTCCACACGCCCGGCAAACGGCCGCGTGTGTACTGCTCGGACCGCTGCCGGAAGGCCGCGAAGCGAGCCATCGCCAAGATCCTCGATCAGGACGGCAAGACGGCCGCCAGCAAAAGCGGACAGCTAGGGAAAGAAACAACAGAGTTTCCCGCACCCCTCCGACCTGCGGAAACGTCGGCGGGGGCAAAAGCGAACACGCCCGCGCGGGCGGGGGGATCTGGGGGGGCGTCAGTCACCCCAGAAGACGGTCCGCAGACGCCCACCATGGTGGGCAGAGCGCGCAAGTCGCGCCGGTACGCCGGGCGCCGGACCCTGTGGAAAATCAGCAGCGACCGCACGTGCCGGGGCTGCGGACGCACGATCATGGACCCCGAATCCGGCGTGATCCTCGCCCGGACCGCCGAGGGCAACGCGGTCGTTCTCGGTCTGCTGAAGTGCGGCAAGATCTGGCTCTGCCCGGTCTGCTCCGCAACGATCCGCCACGGCCGCGCCAAGGAGATCACCCGCGCGGTCGTCGCCTGGATCGCCAGGGGCGGGACCGCGTACCTGGTGACGTTCACCGCCCGGCACGCTGCCACGGACCGGCTGGACACGCTCATGGACGCGATCCAGGGCACCCGCGCCGACAAGGCCAACGGGATCAAGCGTCAACCCGGCGCCTACCAGCGGCTCATCACCGGCGGTACCTGGGCTGGCCGCCGGGCGTCCGACGGGCACCGTGCGGCCGACCGCGAGGGCATCCGCGACCGCGTCGGGTACATCGGCATGATCCGCGCGACGGAGATCACCGTGGGCCAGATCAACGGCTGGCACCCGCACATCCACGCGATCGTCTTCGTCGGCGGCGTGACAACCGGCGAGCGCGCCGACAAGCGCGTGACCCGCGTGTTCGAGCCCGGCGCCGAGGCCCTGGCCGAGTTCCAGGGACACTTCCGGGGCGTCTGGACCTCCCACCTGGCCAAGCTGGACCCGGCGTTCAAGCCGTCCGACCGGCACGGCGTCGACTTCAAGAAGCTCGAAACCGTCCAGGACGCCGAGGACCTCGGGAAGTACATCGCGAAGATCCAGGACGGCAGCAAGGCGATCAGCCCGGCCAACGAGCTGGCCCGCGGCGACCTGAAGCAGGGGCGCCACGGCAACATGGCGCCGTTCCAGCTCCTCGGACGGATCGGCGACCTCATGGGCGGCGTCCCCGACGAAGAGGCCGGCGGGCACGGAGACCTGGCGTGGTGCTTGGCCAAGTGGGCGGAGTACGAGCTGGGCACCAAGGGACGCCGGGCGATCGAGTGGACCCGCTACCTGCGCCCGATCCTCGGCATCGACGGCGGCGACACCGACGACGACGACATGGACCTGCTCGCCGGGATGGACGGCCTGTCTGAGTTCAAGGACGGCGTCCAAGTCGAGACCGGCGCCTGGCACAAGGTCACCCACCGCGCGCTCGACCTTGCGACCACCGAGGCCGCCGAGGCCGGACAGTGGGAGACCGTGACCGAGCTGGTGACCGCGTCCGGTGCGCGGTCCGGAGCGGTCCGCCGACTCACGACGGGCGAGATCACCGAAGCGTGGGAGGCGACCCTCGCGCTCCTCGCCGACCGACGCGAAGCCGCCGCCGCACGCCGTCAGACGGAGCGCGCCGGGGGCGTAACTGACCCCAGTAAGCACTAACTCGCTCCGGCTGTGGGGTGCCCCGATCGAGGGGCACCCCCTTCGTGCTTCACCCCTAAACGATCACCCCTGTAGCTCCCCGAGAGGGGAGCTACCTTTGTCCATCTGAAAATCGTGATCATGGGCAGTGGGCCGACGAATTCAGGAATGCCTAGGTGTGCGGTCTGAGGTGGTGTGTACGGCGATTGCCTGAATGCCTTGTATGCGGTGGTGTGTACGGCCGTTGGGTCGTGATGCATAGGTGTGAGGCTTCGTGGCCTGTGCACGGGTCGGTCGTTGGGCGGGACATGAGAGCGCAGACCGAAGACGAGTGCCCTGACTGCCCGGACGGCGACAACTTCCGCGAGTGCGCCACGTGCCGCGGAGAAGGCGTCGTGTCGAACATCGGCGAGCCCGAGTCCGAGCCGGACTACGGCGAGTACATGGAGGGCTGCGGGCACGACCCGAGCGGCGGGGACTGCGACTACGACTGTCCGCGCTTCGCCCAGAGCAACGCGGGCTTCTGAGAGGGGGCGGCGTGACACCTCTTGCAACTCGGTCGGGGCGTCGCACCTCTGGCACTTTTGCGATCCGGCGTGCAGCTGCTCGCGCTCCTGGTCGTCGTCGGCGTACGTGATGTCGATGACGTACGGCCTGGCGGGCCGGTGACGTACGCGGCATCGAGGCCGGGCTCGATCCGCGGCAAGGTGCCGGCACTTCCGGGCAAGCAAGATGGAGGGTCGGACACTCCCCCCGGCGAGGGCGCCGGTCGAAAGTGCTAGAGGTGTCCGTGCTCCTGGCGCTCGACGCCGGACGGCCGGTCTCGTGGCGACGGCGCGTCGGTACGGTCGGCGGCATGACTCCGAGGATGAAGGCGTGCCAGCACTGCGACGAGCTGTTCGACCTCGCGTCGACGGGCCGCCCGCCGCGCTACTGCTCTGCGACGTGCCGGAAGTCGGCATGGGAGAAGCGGAAGCTGGACCAGGCGGTCGTCGTCGCCGTGGCCCGTGCGGTTGCTGCGGAGCGGCGGGCGGCGAATCGTGGGAACGAAACTCCGGCGGTGCCGGACATTCGTGGGAACGAAACTCGCGCCCATGCCCAAGTCCCTGATCCGGCCCCGCCCCCGGCCGATCCGGCAGCCGCGGAAAGGCCGGCGCCCCCGCCGCCCCGTCGGCCCGCCCGGCGTCGGGCCACGATGACCGGATCCGCGATGCCGCTGTGGCCCCTGGACGAGACCTGATCGAGCGGCGCGAGAGTGCCGGGCTCAGCCACATCGCGGCAGCAGCCAGCTCCCCGCCCGCCATGGCTGGCTGTGTGGTCGCCTCACGCGCCCGCATCCGTGACGGCGTGGGAACGGCGCCCGGCCCAACACGGGGCCCGCAGGCGCCCGTACAGCGCCCGCGTGACCCCCCTCCCTCGTAGCTGCCGTCTTTCACCGCCCGAAGCACCCGCAGCCGCCGACGCGGTAGGCCACGGAGGATTACGGAGCTGGGCGCCCGACCTCTGGGCAGCAGAAAGCCCCCGCCGGTGTCCGGCGGGGGCTTTCTGCGGGGAACGGCTTGGTCTCAGCCGATGATGCCCAGAGTCACTCGGTGATGCAGTTGAGCGGAGGTGATGGTCACGAAGACAGTGGCGCTCTCGCTGTTCCGGCTGATGCCGACGATCCGGAAGCCGGGCGAGCCTTTGGCGACTCCCAGCGCCTCGCAGGCGGCTTCGTCCATGGGCTCGGTGGTGATGATGCACTCGGTGTGTGCGGTGTTCCAGCCGAGCCAGTCAGCCGCTCGAACTCCGGGCGGCGCCTTGGGCGACTCTTCACCCGCCGGGGTCAGCATCGGGGGCGTGCCCTCGTATCCCTCGGGTGTGCGCGAGGCGACCTCGTAGGGCATCACGGTGACCTTGTGCTGCACCGGTACGTCGTCCACGTACCGAACGCGGGTCCTCTCCACCACCGTTGATCCGGTCGGAATACCCCAGTCGGCCATGCTCTGGACCGCGTCAAGCTGACGGACCAGCGTCGTCTCTTCGCGGGCCTCACCCGAGCTGGTCGGCTTCCACGCAGTTGCTGCGGTGAGGTCTGGCGGGGCGAACGTGCCCAGGTGCGCATCGGACTGACGGCCCGCCGAGACCTTGGTACCGCTGCGGGCGTCCGTACGAACCAGCCCGAGGGCGGCCAGCGTCGCGTACGCGGCCGACGCCGTTTGCTGACTGACTCCGTACTGCTCGACCTGTTCGCGAACGGTCGGCAGTCGACTGCCATGCGGGTATTCCCCGCTGACGATCTTCGCGCGGATGTCCGCAGCGATGGTGTTTGCGTCCATTCCATCCCCTTAGTTCAGCTTTGTGACTCCCGTGTCAATCCAGCGTTGCTTCTGTCTTGACAGTGCCCACGTTCCCACTTGAGAGCTCCCGAATCAACCCTCTGGCAAAACAGATGAGTTCTGTATTGACAGACCATCATGCGGTCTCTACCTTCAAGGGAGTTGGCCGCTGAGTGATCGCGGCCAGCACGGAAATGGGCCCGGCCGGATGCAGCCGGACCGGGCCCGCCCCCGAGCGACACGACCACCCGGAGGCGAGATCAGCATGGCAAGCACCCCCCCGTCAGGGGCAAACAAGAGCAGCAAGTTCGCGAACGCTGGCGCGGCGGCCGGCGGATTCGTCGGAGCGGCGGCCGGATCGTTCGTTCCGCCCGTGAGCGTCACGATCAACCAGAAGAGTGGGCCGCAGTCCGGCGGCCGTCGCCAGTCGCAGTTCGTTCTGGGCGAGCCGGAGTTCAACAACGCCGACGACGTCCGGAACTACTGCAACGGCCTGCGGGCGCTGATGATCCAGGCGGCCATCGAGCTGGCCATGGCGGCCAAGATCCTGGAGGCCCGCCTCGGTCAGGCCCAGGCGCTGCCGGGCGACAACCCGATCCAGAGCCGCATGCGGGCCAAGAAGGTGGCCTGGAAGCTGAAGAGGGCTTCGGACGGGGCCACGGCCGCCGCGAAGAACGCGGTCGCCGCGTACGGGGCCTTCCAGCGCGAGTACGCCGACCTGATGCGCGCGCGCCCCCAGCGCACCGTGCCCACCACCCCGTTCAAGTTCTGAGAGGCGGTACTCCGATGGCCAGCAAGAGCGTTCAGCAGAAGCAGGAAGACCGCCTCAACTCCGGATCCTCAACGGGCATGGGTGCCTGGCTGTGGCACCGGGCTAAGCCGTACACCCCGCCGTGGATCGTGACCGGCGGCGTCGGCCTGGCCGGTGCTGGCGCCAACCTCCAGTGGGGCGAGACCCCGTGGGCGGGCGTCGGCCTGACCCTCGCGTCGGTCGGCATCACGGCCGCGACCTGGTGGTCGGGCAAGTCGACCGGCCCCCAGCGCCGTCTGCACTCCGCCATCACCGTGGCGGCCGGGTCGGCGTGGCTCACCTCCGCCGCTCTGTCCGGCCCGCTGTCCGGCCCGCTGCCGGACCTGTACCTGATGGGCGGCGCGACCCTCGCCCTGTCCTGGAACATCCGCCAGGTCATGCGCTCGTCGGCGCCCGAGACCTCCGGCGAGTCCTCGGACAAGGGACTTCTGGAGAAGGTCGGGCTCGCCCGTACGAAGCTCAAGGACGTCAAGGTCGAACCGAACCGGGTCACCGTTCCGTACGAGCTGCCCGCCGGCGAACTCACCAACGACGACGTCTCCAAGGCGATCCCCCGCATCGCGTCCGCCCTCGACGTGCCGACGACCGCGATCCGTGTCCAGCACGACCCCGACTCCGCGCGGAAGGGCCAGTTCGTCATCGTGCCCGAGGACATGCTCAAGACCCCGACCATGTGGCCCGGCCCGTTCGCCCCCGGCCAGTCGATCGCCGTACCGCTGCGGATCGGCGTCTACGACGACGGCCAGGACCTGGTGCTGCCGCTCCTGGACGCGATCCACATCCTCATCATGGGGATGACCGGCTCCGGCAAGACCGAGGGCGCCCTGGACGTCCTGTTCGAGCTGCTGACGCGCAAGGACGTCGTCGTCTGGCTCGCCGACGCCGCGAAGGCCGGGCAGGACTTCCAGCCGCTGCTCCCGGCCGTCGACTGGGCAGCACTGGACACCCCGTCGGCCGGAGCGATGGTCGCCGCCGTCCAGGCCGTCATCCCCGCGCGCACCGCCTGGCTGCGGGATCACGCGTACCGCGCCTGGGAGCCCGCGGCTGCCGAGACGCAGACCGACCCCGCCCACTCCTGCGCCACGTCCGGCGCCTGCGGCTGCCCCGGAATGCCGTACCTGGTCGCGTGGATGGAGGAAGCGGCGAAGCTCCTGCGCGACCTGGGCGACGACGTGTTCACCGGCATCGCCCAGGAGGCCCGGTCCGCCGGTGTCTCGCTGGTCGTCTCCATGCAGCGAGCGTCCGGCTACCAGCTCTCCACCGACACCCGCGCGAGCCTCCCGGCCGCGATGTGCTTCGGCGTCCGGGGCGACGACGCCGGGTTCGCTCTCCCGGAGGAGGTCCTGGAAGCCGGGGCCAACCCGGCGGCGTGGGGCAACAAGCGCAAGGGCTACGTGTACGTGGTCAGCGCCGGGGTGGATGAGGACCTGTACGCCAGCCCGGCCCGCACGTTCTGGACCGGCCCGTCCGGCGAGTACGAGCGAGCGGCGCGCTGGATCGTCCAGCAGTTCGCCGGAGTCCGCCCCGAGCTGGGTCCGGTGACGTCCGCCGCCGCCGAGAAGGTGGCGGGCACGCTGTTCACCAACCGGGCTGCCCGCGCTGGTGCTCCGGCCCCGGCGAGCGTCGGCCCGACGCTGACGGAGGAGCAGGAGTCCGCCCAGGCGGTCGCCGCGCTCGTCGACGGGGAGGACGCCGACCTGGACGCGACCGCCGAACTCCCGCCGGTCGACGGCCCGGCGGACCTTCCGCCGGCCAAGCCGTCGCCGGAGGAAGCGCGGGAGCTCCTGGACGAGCTGGTGGCGATGCTCGCCTCGGTCGGGCCCGGCACGGTCGCGGTGCGGGACATCTACCCGTACCTGGAGCAGATCGGCCGTGACCGGTCCTGGGTCTCCAAGCAGATGAAGAGGCTCGCCGAGGACGGCCGTCTCGCGCCGACCGGCGAGGACGGCGTGTACCGCCTCGTGCCCGTGCTCGCCGGGGTCTGACGGCCGCCGCACACCCGCACAGCCTCACAGTGCGAATCCCCACGTCACGCGGCGTGTGAATACGGCCGCACACCGGCCCGCACACCCCCGGCACAGCCGGACCGCACAACTCCCGCACAGCGAACGACGGACCGCCCCGAGGCAACCGGGGCGGCCCGTCCGACATCCACGGAGGCAACCCGTGAACGCCAACCCGAAGTATCTCTCTGGAGATCACCACAACGCGGCTGATGACGCCTGCGTCATCTGCGGCTACTGGAAGTGCCGCTGCAACACCGGGCTCACCGAGTCCGCGGCTTCGGCCGAGGCCGCCCGGCTGATCCGCGAGGCGTACGCCCAGGAGCCCATCGCGACGAACTACCGCGACACGTCCCCGGTCCCCGCGTACGGCGACGCGCTGCCCGTCCCTCAGCCCGACTCCCGGATCGTTCCCGAGTGGGCCGCCGGCGTCGCGGTCGCCTCGATCGGCATCGGCGCCGGAATCACCGGCATCGGCTGCGGTGCCTGGCTCGTACTCCAGGGCCTCGCCAGCGTCACGCTGACCAGCGTCCTGATGGTCACGCTGCCGCTCGCCGGGATCGCCATGGTGGCCACGGCCGTTGGCAGCGCCGTCGCGCGTGCCCGGTCGGCGACCACCACGAACGTCTACCAGGGCACCGTGATCAAGCGGACCGAGGTCACCTCGACGGCGCGCGGCATCGGCGCCCGCTCCCGGATCGAGGGCTGACGTGCAGTTGAACACTCAGTCCCAGGTCGACCAGGCGGAGAAAGTCCTCCGCCTGTCGTGGGTGATCGTCTTCGGCGTCATCCTGTTCAGCGTCTTCACCGTCACACCGCTCGTCGAAGCGTCGACCCCGCCCGGCTGGGAGTGGTCGGCCCCGATCCTCCCGCTCGTCGTGGACGTCGCCGTCGTCATCTCGATCCGGGTCGACGCCATCGTCGCCCGCCTCGGC
>NZ_CP048399.1 GCF_010384365.1 Streptomyces sp. S4.7
GGCTCGACGTCCGGCTGGCCCGTCGCTCTGCGCGTGCTCACCGGCGGCGCGTCCGTCGCGCTCAACGTCGGCCACTCCGCGCTCAAGGGCGACCTGGTCGGCGTCGGCGTCCACATGGCCGCGCCGGTCGTGCTCATCGTCGTCGCCGAAGCGTCGCTCAAGTGGCGCCGGGAGATCGCCGCCGCCGCCGACCGGATCGAGCGTGAGCGCCGCCAGGAAGCCGCCGACCGACGCCGTGAGCGCGAGGAGCGTGAGGAGCGCTCACGGGCCGACCGCCAGCGTGAGCAGGACGCGCAGCGCGAGGAGCGTGAGCGCCGCGAGGCCGCCGACCGTGAGCGCCGCCGCGAGGATGCCGCCGACCGTCAGCGCGAGCGTGAGCACGCCGCCCAGCTCGTCCGCGAGGAGCGCGACCACCAGGCCGCCGTCGACGCGGCCAGGGAAGAGCGGGCCGAGGCCCGCCGCCGCGAGGAGCAGGAGCGCGCCGACCGTGAACGCCGTGAGGAGCGTGAGCGGCAGGACAACGAGCGCAAGGCCAAGGAGGCCGAGCGCGACCGGAAGGCAGCCGAGGCCCGTACGCCCGCGCTCACGCCCGTGAGCGCCGCGCGCTCACCGCGACCGGTCGTGAGCGCCACCGTGAGCACCCCCGCGCACGAGACCGCTCACGAGACCCCGCCCGTTCAGAAACTGAGCGAGCCCGACGCCCGCCAGGCCGTTGCCGACGGCATCCGTGAGGGCCGCTCACAGCGCGAGATCGCCACGCTCACCGGATGGTCGACCGGCTGGGTCGCCAACCGCGCCAAGGAACTTGAGGAGGCCGTCGCATGAGCACCCCCGCCGACACCCTGGCCGCTCAGCACGCCGAAGTGCGAGCCGAGATTGCCCGCACCGACACCAAGACCGCGCTCCTGCTCGCGTTCAACGGCGCGATGCTGGCCGGCGCCTGGACCATCGCCCGCGACCTCCCGCCGGACCTGACCGCGTACCTCACCGGCGCGGCCGGGCTCCTGCTCCTGGTCGCCGCCGCCGGACTGCTTCTCCAGTCGGCACGCCCCTCCTTCGGCGCCGGGCGCCACGGCTTCCCGCTGTGGGCGACCCTGACCCCGCAGCAGATCACCACACTCGCCCAGGAGTGCACCCTCGCCGCCGACATCGCAGGCCTCTCCCGGCTCGCGCTCCGGAAGTTCGTCTGCCTCCAGCGGGCGATCGACCTCACCCGCGCGGGCGGCGTCCTGCTGATCCTCGCCGTCCTCATCGCCCTCGGAGGCGCGGCATGACCACCTCGTACACCGTCTTCCGCTACCGGCAGGCCGGACACCAGCTCATGACGCGCCGCCAGCTCCGAACCGCCGGCCTTCGCCCCGGCGGCCAGGAGCCGGTCGGCGAGATCCGCTGGCGCCGCGGCACCCGGGTCGCTTACCTCTACGACCGGGCGACTGCGCTGCCCGTCCGGCCGATGACACCGGCCAAGGCCCGCGCCCTGGAGGCGGCGATGCGCGCCCGCCGCACCTGCCCCAACTGCTCTCAGGATCGCGGCTACTGCATCCCGACCTCACTCGGTATCTGCCCGCCGTGTGCCGGGATCGGACTCGCTGCCTGACACCAAAGCCCCGCCGGTCAACCGGCGGGGCTCTCTACGGGCCGTCAAAACCCATGCGTCGCAGGGTGAGCCGGGAGACCCGCAAGCACCACAAGTTTGCGAGGATCACTCCCAGAAACGGCACAAGCCCCGGACTCCTACCTCCGGGGCCTGCCGTCCTCACCACTCGACCACACCGAGATTCGGAGAACGTTGCTCGTGACGAGCGTACAGAGCGATGGCACCGCCGTACCAGCGCGCGGCCCCCGCTGTAACGGACCCGGCTGCGGACAGCCGCTCCTGCACATTCCCGGCAAGCGCCCCAAGGTCTACTGCTCTGAGGCGTGCAAGAAGCGGGCAAAGCGGGCAATTGCGCGCAACGCCGAAACCACCACAAAGGGTGCGGGGCAGAGCCGTCCGGAGCCAAAAAGGGACGCGGGCTTTAGTAGTAAGGGAAAATCTCCGTCCGCCGCAGGTCAGAGCGTTGCGGCGGAAGCTGCGAAGCCCACCGGACGGACGGGGGCGGGAGAGTCTGAGAGGGCGCAGTCCTCTCAGAAGACGGACCCGCGCGGACGCACCGGCTCCCGCGACGAGCGGTTCGCACGCCGCGATCAGCACCAGGCCGTCGCGCTCGGGAACGCCTTCCGTGCGTGCGGCAACCGGCTGACGGGCAAGGCGGCCACGCTGATGGCGGCGCCCGGCGAGGCGGCCCTCCTCGGCGTCTGCCGCTGCAACAACGTCCACATGTGCGTCTGGTGCGGGACACGCATTCTCGCGGTGCGGGCCTCCAACGCCCAGCTCATGGCAGACGGCTTGGCGGCGGCCGGGTACGGGCTCCACCTCGGTACGTCCACGCTGCGGCACTTTGAGCGGATGCCGTTCGGCTCGAACCGCAAGGGCGAACGGTTCGGTCTGGTGTCGGTCCTGCACGACGGCTGGCGCGGGGCGTACGGATCCAGCGGGCGCCCGTGGCGGCGGCTCAAGGCGGAGTTCGGCGTGATCGGCTACGAGCGGGCGTACGAGGACACGTGGGGCCCGGACACGGGCTTCCACCTGCACTGGCACACGCTCTGGGTCACGGCCGCGCCGCTCGACGCGGACGGCCAGCTCGCGTTCCGCCGGGCCATCGCCACCGCATGGGCCGATGGCGTCCGCGCGGCCGGCGGCTACGAGGTGAGCCAGACGTGCGACCGGCCGAACTGCTCGTGCGGCGGCGAAGGTCACGGCACCGACCTGCGCTCGCTGAACAGCGGTGAGGAAGGCGAGACGGCCCGGTACCTGTACAAGGACGGTGACAAGGGCACGGCCAAGATCGGGCTGGAGCTGTCTCGGCAGGACCTCAAGGACGGACGACGGGCCGGACGGCTCGGACCGTGGCAGCTCGGAGACGCGGCAGCCGACGAGCTGGCGGCCACCGGCGGTGTGCCGGGCATCTTCACCGAGCGGTACCGCGAGCGGGAGCGCGGGATCTTCGGCGTGCGGAAGCAGTACCGCACGCAGGGCCTCAACGCCCTCGTAAAGCTGCTGGAGATCGCGCAGGACGAACGGACCGAAGACGAGATCACCGACGAATCCGGCGGGCTCCAGCCGATCCTCGTCATCCCGTCCGGCACCTGGTACCGCCACATCGCCCGCGTGCCCGGCCGCCGCCTCGACCTCGTCAAGGTCGCGGAGGCACATGGCATTGGCGGCGTCCGGCTGCTGATCGAGTCATGGGGCCTGCGGTGGGGCATCGACGTCTTCGACCCGCCGACCGAGGGCGAGCCGACCACCCAGGCCGGGGAGGACGAGCCCGAGCCGAAGGTGTCCGCGCTGCTCGAACTCCCCGCGGCTCGGACCTTCGCGGAGCACGTCCACCGTGCCCGCCGCCGACAGCTCGCCGTCGCGAACTGATATCAGTTCGCACTAACTCGCTACCGGGATCTGCTGCCATCAGGCAGCAGATCCCGGTTCGCGTTACTGGGGTCAGTAACCCACAACTCGCTACCGGCCCCTACCTGTCCGCCGACCGCTAGACCTAGCACCCCCGCTAGCGGGTCAACCCGCTACTGGTCTGCGGTCTAGTGTCTAGCGACCGATCGCCGCCTCAACCCTGGCCGCCCTCGGTCGGGGAGTGTCTGACCCTCCATCTTGCTCCCCGCCGGAAGCGATGCTCAGGCGATAACTTGCTGCCCGACCGTGCCCGGTCGCCGAAGCGCGCGACTCGTTACTGGGGCCAGTGACCTCCAACTTGCTCTGGCTCTGGCTCTGGTTGTGGGGCGCCCCGATCGAGGGGCACCCCCTTCGTGCTTCACCCCAAAACGATCACCTCTGTAGCTCCCCGGAGGGGAGGTACCTTTGTCCATTTGGAAATCGTGATCATGGTCGCGGTTCACCTGGGTCATTCGTAATGCATGAGGTGTGAGCGGAACGATCATCGCGAAGCGAGCGGCGAAGCCGTACGCCTGAACATCAAGATCACGGCTGAGGGATGGACAAAGGTAGCTCCCCTCCAGGGAGCTATGGATCATGGTCTGACGCTCGTTGGATCGTGATGCATAGGTGTGGGCGATCCGCGTCGGCATGCAGCTGCTCGTGCTCCTGGCGCTCGCCGCCGTACGTCAACGAGAAGACGTACGGCGGCGAGCTGTGACGTACGCGGCGACGGCGGCCGGGCTCGTGCGGTCAAAGCTTCAGCAGCATCAGCAGCGCGACGAACGCCGCCAGGGCGACGGTCGCGGCGGGAATCAGCACCGGGTACGCGACGACCATTCCGCCGGCGACCGCGGATCCGATGAGGGCGGTCACGAGGGTGTGGCGGTCGGCAGACATGTGGGCCTCCTGGGCTTGGTGGACTGGATGAATCGGACTGTGGAGGATGCAGGGGCAAGCCGCGCAACTTCCTCTGGCTATCTCTGTCGGGTCGGTCTAACCGCGGGCACTTCACCCAGCTCGGACCGAACCCGCCATCTCGTGCACCCCCGCCGCCGGTCTCCGGCGGCCTGAAGGCTCGGTGGAATGGATGAGCCGCACTTTGGGGGAGCGAGGGGCAAGCGGCGCAACCCTTGATCTGACCGGCGATCCCGGCCTGCTCCCAGACAACTGCCTTGCCGGTGGCTGGGGACAGGACGGATTCCGGGGAGTTTCCGTACAGGGGGAGGACGTTTTTGCCACCGCTTTGCCAACGCCCCTTCCCCCGCGGCTGGATACGGTCTGGGTCATGAAGCACGAGACCCCCCGAGACACGAGCGGCGCGAAGGTCTGCGCGTGGTGCGGCGGACCGATCAAGCAGTCCGGCGTCGGCCGGAGCCGCGACTACTGCGGGCGGACGCACCGCGAGCTGGCGTACCGCGAACGCGCGACCCAGAAGCGCATCGCGCAGGCCATCGCCGACGCATCACCCGTTACGTCAACTGACGAAGTGCCCGGACGCCGAGATACGTCAACTGACGAAATCCGGCCCGCTGCCAAATCGTCAACTGACGAAACGCGGCCACCGCTCCCGCCGCTCACGGAGTGGCTGCCGATCCGGGAGCCGAGCCCGGACCTCGACGCGCGGCTCGACGCGTTGGCCGGCCCCGACGAGCCCGACGACGATCCCGATCCGGTCCCGCCACCGGTACGACGCTCGTCGGTTCCGCTCCCGCCGCCGGGTCCCCGCGGGAAGAGGCTCTTCCCACCGTTCCCCGCCGGCGGCCGTGCCTGCCCCGAGAGCGAGCCGCCCACGCTGTTCGAGGACGACCCCCCGCCCGCCGGGTAGCGGAGCGACCCCCACCGGCCGGGCCACATCGCGGCAGCAGCCAGCTCCCCGCCAGCCCTGTGCCGGGCAGGGGCGGGCGCCTCACGCTCCCGAGCGGTCGACGGCGTGGGAACGGCGCTTGGCCCAACGGCGGCCCGCCAGACGCCCGTACAGCGCCCGCGTGACCCCCCCTCCCTCGTAGAAAGCCGTCCTTCACCGCCCGAAGCACCCGCAGCCGCCGACGCGGTAGGCCACGGAGGATTACGGAGCTGGGCGCCCTCCTGGAGAGCATGAGGAAGGGCCCGCAGCCGGTGGTGGCTGAGGGCCCTTTTGGTGACGCCCGGGAGGGGTGGGGGTCACTCCCCGATGGGCACTCGGGAGCCGGGAGCGTAGACGTCTTCCCAGTAGCCGAGAGGTTGTTCGTCGTCGTGGAACGTCACGGTGGTGACGAGGACAGATACCGCCGAATGAGGCGATGCGTCGATCTCCAGAGCGCTCAACTCATCATTGGATGCGTGCCTGGAGTGGGCGATCCGCTGGCCCTTCACGACTTCGCGCCCTGTCCGCTCGCTGTAGAGCTTGTCGAACTGCTTCACCATGCGACCGCTGGCGTCGAGTTCAGGGACGACAGAGACGGTGTGGGGCGGGTAGATGGAGATGCCGACCGACGTCGGTTTGTCGTCCTGCCGGAAGACCCTGATGCGGATCACGGCTTCGTCGCCCGGTTCCAGGTTGAGAGCCGTGCATACCTCGGGGTCGTTGACCGATCGGTGCATCACCTGGTGACCGGATGAGGTCTCACCAGGCGCGTAGCGCAGTCCGTTCTTCTCCATGCGCTTCAGCCGGTCGACACCGGTGATCACGATGGGGGACTTCTCCACCACCGTGCCCAGCGCGCCCCGCGAGGCGACCAGCCCTTCGTTCTTGAGCACACCCAGGGCCCGGCTCACGGTCTTGGCCGCCACTCCGAACTGCTCGCGGATCTCAGCGACTGATGGCAGCGCGTCCTCCGGAGCGAGCTCCCCACTCTTGATCAACGCGCGGAAGTGGGCGGCCACATCGGCATACCCCTTCCCCTCGGGTGCCTTGTATGCCATGACTTCTCCCTCTTTGCCGGAACGGGCTGCTTCTCCGAAGGTACATCAATGAGGCCTCAAGGTACATTTCTTGCTTAGGAGTGGTGCTTCGTGTACCTTCATGCCGTCGGCAAGGTACGTGAAGTACTTCCGGGCCGACAGATTCATACCTTCGGCATGAGAGGTCTGTCGTGGCCACACGGAACGTCCCCCCGCAGTCAGGGGCCAGGAACAACGGGAAGAGCAACAAGTTCGCGAACGCTGGTGCGGCGGCCGGCGGATTCGTCGGGGCGATGGGCTCGACGTTCGTCCCGCCGGTCAATCTCACGATCAACAACGGCGCGAAGCAGGTCACCGCGACGAGCAGCAGCATGCAGAGTCTGCTGCCCGCGCCGGAGTTCAGCTCCCCGGCGCAGATCCGCAACTACTGCAACAGCCTCCGCGCGGCAGCCGTGATGCTCAGCTTCGAGGTCTCGATGGGTGCGGAGATCCTCAAGGCCGTGCTCGCCACGGTGCCGGACCCCGATCGCCGGATGGGCGGCGCGAAGATCCGCGCGTTCAAGGTCTCCCGCAAGATGCAGCGGGCCGCCGACGAGCTGCGTAACGCCGCGACGATGGCCGCCGCCTGCTACGCCCAGTTCCAGCAGGAGTACGAGGGCGAGATCAACGCGTCCCGTCACCGAGCCCGCAAGCCTCAGCAGCCGCGCATGAACTGGGGCCAGCAGTGAGCCCCCGCCGCCAGGACGGGCGGGACATGGAGCGCGAGCTGGAGAAGGACCTCAACCGGATGGGGGCGCGGGCGATGAAGAACGGCACCAGGACTTCGACCGGCGGCGGTGTCGGCGCGTACCTCCTGCACCGGGCCAAGCCCCACCTGCCGCCGTGGCTCGGTGTGGCCGGGGTCGGCATCGCCGGGTCGGGCGCTCACCTCGCGTGGGCCGACTCGGTCGGCGCCGGAGTCGGCCTGACGCTGTCCGCGGTCGCACTCACCGGGGCGACCTGGTGGGCCGGGCGCGAGACGAGCGCCCAGCGTCGTCTGCACTCCGCCATCACCGTGGCGGCCGGGACGACTTGGTTCGCCGGGGCGGCGCTCGCCGGACCGCTGGCCGGGATCCTCCCGGACGCTTACCTGATGGGCGGCGCGGTCCTCGCGCTCTCGTGGAACGTCCGTATGGCGCTGCGTACGTCGGACGGCGGCGCGGTGAGCGGGTCGGCGGACAAGAGCCTTCTGGAGAAGGTCGGTCTGGCGAAGGCGAAGATCGGCCGGACCGAGGTGGAGCCGAACCGGGTCACGGCCAACGTGCTCCTGGAGGGCGGCGAGCAGACCAACGACGACGTGGCGAAGGCGCTGGTGCGGATCGCGTCCGCGCTGGATCTGCCGCAGTCGGCGGTCCGTTACCAGGGCGACCCGGACTCGGCCCGCCGGGGCGAACTGATCATCGTGCCCAAGGACATGCTGACCGAGGCGCAGGAGTGGGAGGGGCCGTCGAACGTGGGCGGCTCGATCATGGACCCGCTCGTCATCGGCCGGTACGACGACGGCTCCCCGCTCATGCTGTGGCTGCCGGGCGACCCGGCCGCCGGGCGCAACGCCAACCACTTCCTCATCGCGGGCGGCACCGGGTCGGGCAAGGGCGACGCGGCGCTGAACGTGCAGACGGAGATCCTGTCGCGGCGCGACGTCATCGTCTGGCTCAGCGACCCGAAGGCGTTCCAGGACTTCCGGCCGCTGCTGCCCGCGTACGACTGGGCGGTTGAGGGCGGGGCCGGCACCGAGGCGATGGTCGCCGCGCTCCAGCACGTCATCCCCGCCCGGACCGGGTGGCTTGGCAAGCACTCCTACCGGCAGTGGACCCCGCAGGCTGCCGAGCGGCAGACCGACCCGGCGCACTCCTGCCGGGCGACCGGCGCATGTGGGTGCGAGGGGATGCCGTACATGGTCGCGTGGATGGAGGAGGCCGCGAACACGCTCCGGGCGCTGGGAGATGACGCTTTCACCGGCATCGCCCAGGAGGCCCGGTCCGCCGGGTGCTCGCTGATCGTGTCGCTCCAGCGCCCCTCGTACGACCAGATGTCGACGTCCACCAGGGCCTCGCTCCCCGGCGTCATCGCGCTCGGCTGCGACCCCCGCGACGAAGGCTTCTCCTTGCCCGAGTCGGTCATCGACGCCGGGGCCCACCCCGGAGCGTGGGGCAACCGCAAGCCCGGCTACTGCTACGTCGTCGCGGGCGGCATCGACCCCGACCGGTACGCCAACCCCGGCCGTACGCAGCAGTTCACCCCGGCCGCCACGGCAGTCATGGAAATGCTCGCGCAGTGGACGGCCCGCAACGGCGCGACCGCCGACCCGATCACGGCCGGAGCCGCGAAGGCGATCGCCGGTCGCGCCTACACCGGCCGCCAGGCCGGGGACACAGAGCAGGCCGAGGTGAACCACCACCACCAGGAGCAGGAGGACGACGACATGGTGACCGGCGCCCCGCTCGACCCCGAGGACGCCGACATCGACCCCGACGTCGAACTCCCCGCGGCTGCCGAGGGCGACGACGCCCCGCTGTTCGGCCAGCCCGCCGGCCACAAGCCGAGCCCGGAGGAAGCGCGCGAGCTGTTCGCCCGCGCCCTGGCGGAGTTCGAGGAGGCCGGGCAGATGGTCGTCGGCCCGGTCGACTTCATGGACTGGTGCGACCGCAACCAGCTCTCCCGCCCGTGGGTCTCCGCCCGGCTCAAGGAGGCCGCCCTCGACGGGCGCCTGGAGCCGACCTCGAAGACCGGGCGCTGGCGCATAGTGCCCGCCCTCGCGGGCGTCTGACACCGCCTGACGTGTCACGGGCCCGTGACACCCAAACCCCTAGGCGGGAGCGGGTGTCACGCCCCCCTGACACCCCGCTTGACACCGCTCTGACACCAGATGACGCGGGCCGGTCCGGGTGCAACCGGACCGGCCCTGACACCCACGGAGGTACCCGTGAGCATCAACCCGAAGTATGTCCCCGGAGATCACCGCAACGCGGCCGATGACGCCTGCGTCATCTGCGGCTACTGGACGTGCCGCTGCTCGTCGCAGCGGCTGACCGAGTCCGCGGCTTCGGCCGAGGCCGCCCGGCTGATCCGCGAGGCGTACGCCCAGGAGCAGCAGCCGACCGCCTTCCGCGACACGTCCCCGGTCCCCGCGTACGGCGAAGCGCTGCCCGTTCCTCAGCCGGACTCCCGGATCGTTCCCGAGTGGGCCGCCGGCGTCGCGGTCGCCTCGATCGGCATCGGCGCCGGGATCACCGGTGTCGGCTGCGGCGCGTGGCTCGCCCTCCAGGGCCTGGCCGCCGTCACGTTGACCAGCGTCCTGGTAGTCACGCTGCCGCTCGCCGGGATCGCCATGGTGGCCACGGCCGTTGGCAGCGCCGTCGCGCGTGCCCGGTCGGCGTCGACCACGAACGTCTACCAGGGCACCGTGATCAAGCGGACCGAGGTCACCTCGACGGCGCGCGGCATCGGCGCCCGCTCCCGGATCGAGGGCTGACATGCAGTTGAACACTCAGTCCCAGGTCGACCAGGCGGAGAAGGTGCTCCGTCTGTCGTGGGTGATCGTCTTCGGCGTCATCCTGTTCAGCGTCTTCACCGTCACGCCGCTCGTCGAAGCGTCGACTCCGACCGGCTGGGAGTGGTCGGCGCCGATCCTCCCGCTCGTCGTGGACGTCGCCGTCGTCATCTCGATCCGGGTCGACGCCATCGTCGCCCGCCTCGGT